>NZ_LR861804.1:0-45241 GCF_903989455.1 Xanthomonas euroxanthea
ATGGGCACGAAAACACAAGCGCAGCTCGCGCTATTCAGCATCGATGATGAGGCGCAGACCTATCACGACGCTGGCCGAACCGGCTTCTTCTCGCTGCTGGTCGACCAGCGCGGTGAAAAGCGCCAGTCGTCCCATAGGCTGACCGACATGCCGGCAGTGCTCGGCTTGATCGACAAGGACCGCGACACCTGGATGACGCAGGCAGAGTTCATGCGGCCCAACCGGCGCGTGGTCAATCTGCTGCGCATCGGCCTCCTGTTCGCCGATATCGACACTTACCGTCAGCCGTGGGCAGCGGGACGCACGCCCGAGCAACTGGCTGCGGCCGTCCTCTTTCATTGCGCAGAGGAAGGCCTGCCAACCCCCTCACTCATCGTTTACAGCGGCCGAGGCCTGCAGGCGAAATGGCTGATGGACGGGACGATTCCACGGCAGGCCCTGCCGCGCTGGAACGCTTGTCAGCGTTACCTAATCGACCGACTGGCCGCGCTTGGCGCAGATCCGCAAGCCAAGGATGCTTCGCGTGTGCTGCGCCTGGTCGACACCGTAAATACCAAGAGCGGCAACATCTGCCGTGTTGTCCACGTCGAATCTGGCCAGGATGGCCATCCGATCCGCTACAACTTCGAGTACCTAGCAGAAGCACTGCTGCCGAAAGCCAGATGGACCATCGAGCAACAACGCCAGGACCGTGCCGATCGCCGCGAACGCCAGCAGCTCAGGCTGCTGCCAGGCGGCAAGTCGGACAATCTGCGCGGCTTCTCCGGGCGGCAGCTTGCTTGGGACCGCCTCGAGGATCTGCGCACGCTGGCCACGCTGCGCGGCGGGGTGCGCGAGGGTGAGCGGATGCAGCACCTGTTCTGGCGGCTGAATTTTCTGCTGCTATCGGGCGCAACACACAGTGGCCAGATGTATCACGAAGCCGCCGCGCTCGCCGGCGAGCTGGACGCGGGATGGAACTACCGCAGCAAAGAGCTGATGACGCTCTACAGCAAGGCCAAAGCCTACGAAGCCGGGGAAAAGGTCACATTGGGCGATAAAGAATTCGCCCCGCTCTACACCCCGAAAAACGACACCCTCATCAACCTCTTTCAGATCACCTCTGACGAGCAGGCGCAGCTGCGCACCATCATTGGTGCAGACATGGCCAGGGAACGCGATCGGAAGCGCCACGAGGCCAAGCGGCGGGCAGCTGGCGCGGTAGACCGCGAAACCTACCTGGATGCGGCCCAGGCCAAGCGGAAGCAGGCTCAGGCGCTAAAGGCGGAAGGCTTATCTGTTCGCGCGATTGCTCAGCGTATGGACGTATCTGTCGGCGCCGTTGCGGGCTATCTGAAAGCCCCCCAAGAGCGTTCAAGGTCCGTCCGTATTACAGCTGACCAATCCAGCATTGGCGCCGGTATTGCCGGCACTGCTGATAGCGCTCAGCACGATGTTCAAGGTCCGTCCGTATTACTAATGGCGAAGCCCTGCGGCCGGGATTTGCGCGCATGATCTTTGGCGTATTCGGGTTGTTTTTTGCGCTCCCGGCCGCCTCGGCCGCAGGCCGGAGTAGCCCCCGTGATTTAAATATCACGAGTAGCCCGCAAGCCCGGTGTGTCAACGCGCAGCGTTGTCCACGGGGCGCGCAGGCCGCGGAGCGGCCGGAGAGGGTTGGGGGTCTGGGGGAAGGGAACCGAGCTTCTGCTTCGAGAAGGATCCTTCAGTGAGACCGCGAAAGTCGTTTCCGCCGGAACTCTTGGCCGAGCTGCAGACCATGCCTGTGCCTGCGGCGCTTGATCTTCTTGGGCTTTATTGGAAGCAAGATCCAGATTTTCAGCCGTTGAAGGACAAGGCCACCAGGCGCTTGTACGTTTCGCTCGGTAACGGCGTGGTGGAGCTGCTGGCCACCGGACCGAAATGGTTTGACACACGCGCTGACAAAGGTGGGGGCGGTGCGATCGACCTGGCCATGTACTTGCTGCGTTTGGATTTCGTATCTGCCGTGAAGCAGCTGGATCTTGCCAAGGGCAATCCGGATCGATCTTGAATGATCGCTACCTTGTGGCTCAGGGGGCAGGCTCCACGTGGAGCAATCAAGGGCTGACGGCCGCGACCCGCTGTATGCGCTGAATCTGTCTTGCCGGTTGCAGCATGCCGGCGACCCCGACCCCCTAGACAAAGCAAAGCCCGAGACGCGGCAACGTCTCGGGCTTCATCGGCATGTCCACCAAACTGCAGGAGTGGTTGGATTGCTAGCCTGAATTATAGCGCCAACCCTGCTCGATGCCAAGTGAAATGCTTGTTGTATGTTGTAGTATGTAGTATCATACACGCTACTACAACAGCGGAGATTTTTCGTGGCCATCACCAAGGATCAAATCTGGAAAATTGCCGACCAGCTCGACGCCGATGGCGTGAAACCTACCCTCAGCGCGGTTCGCAAGAAGCTTGGCAGCGGCAGCTACACCACCATCCAGGACGCAATGAACGAGTGGAAGCAACGAAAGCTGCAGAAGACGCAGCCTGTCGTTGAGCCCCCGCCCCCGGATGTTGTTGAGGCTGTCGGCGTGCTGGCTGCGGAAATTTGGACCGTTGCTCGAACTGCGGCCGAACGTGCCCTGGCCGGCGATCGGGAAAAGCTGGCCGAGGAATTCACCGCTCTGCAGGAGCAGGTAAGGGAATCCCTCGAAGTCGCGGACCAGTTGAACGAGGAAGCCGAGCTCTTGCGGCAACAAGTGGCCGATGGCGAGGCCGCGAAGGTAGAGCGCGATCAGATCACGGCAGAACACCAGGCGTTCAAGATCCGCACCGCCCAAGAGATCAACCGTGCTTCGGAGAAAGCGGCTGCCAAGGACAGCGAGGCGATTGAGGCGCGCAAGAGTGAACGCATCGCTTTGGAGCAAGCCGCACGTTTGCAGGGCCAGGTAGAGGCGTTGGAAACGCAGCTGGCTCAACTAACGGCAGCGATCGGTAGCCGGGTCGCCGGCTCGAAGGCCTGACGGGAGGCCATCATGTCCTGGTCGCAACTGTTTGCCCTTTTCGTTGCATTGGCGATCCTCGCTGCGTTTGCCGTTGCCAGCGCCCTGCGGCCGAAGGCACGCGAGCGGCGTCATCGTCGCCGCCAGGATCAGGCGAGGCGGGTCTTGGCCAAGATCAACACGATCCCGCTGATGCCGCAGCGTCTGGCCTACCTGCGAAAGATTGATCCCCTCACATTCGAGGAACTGCTGCTGGAGACCTTCGAGCGGCGCGGCTACCGCGTCGAGCGAAATACGCATTACACCGGGGACGGTGGCGTCGACGGTGCGGTGTACCTCTACGGCACGCGGTATCTCCTGCAGGCCAAGCGTTACCGCAAGCACATCAACCGCGCTCATATCCTCGAGTTCGCCGAGCTGCTGGAAGCCCGCGGAAGCCGTGGGATCTTCATTCACACAGGCCGCACCGGCGCCGGCGCCCGCGAGCTGGCCACTGCCAATCCGCACCTCACCATCATCAGCGGCCAACGGCTGCTGGACTTTCTCAACTCGGGCCGTCTCGATCGGGAGAATGCCAATGCACACCGCACGATGGGAAACTGACACGCGCTGGTACGAGGCCGCCGTGTTCCTCGACCTCTTCGGAACCTATACCGTCATCCGATCCTGGGGCGGCAAAGGCTCGCGCCGGCATGGCCAGCTAGTCGAAATTGCCGAGAGTGAGGTTTCCGCGCAGGCTCGGTTGCAGGAACTAGACCGAGAGCGGCAGCGCCGGAAGCCGCCCTACTTTCGTGTGGTTTGAACCTCAGTCGATCAAATTCATCTGGCCGGGTTGTTGTTGTACGGCACTCGACTTGCGGATCGAGCGTTCTTTCATCATGGCTATGAAACTACCGGACGTGGCAATTGCCTCATCCAATTCGCCGAGCCGCATGAGCGACACGAAAAGAGCACAAGACTTGGCCTGGCAGTTGATCGATTTATTCGGATTGAACTCGATATCAGTAAAACCCGCATAGCGGTTTTTACTTCCGTCAATACGATCGCGTAGCCACTCGCGGTGAGGCCAAATGGCGTTCAGGTACAGCCAGTCGTAGAACACAGTGGTGGGCTGAAGGGGAAATTCGTTTCCTTCAAATTCAAACGCTATCAGGCGGCCAGACTCTTGAAGCCGTGGATCGCGCTTCGCACTGCGCGGGTCGGAAGTGAGCAAGTCGGTAAAAGGCCCACCGTGTTCAAAAACCTTGCTGCCTTGAAACGCGTTTTCGAGAGGGATGTCCCCTAACTCGCTTCTCACTTTCAAATGGAAAGCACTCAAATGCTGCCCGGCCTTTTCTTGGGATTTGGTCGAAATCTCAAGGAGAGGTGAGAAGCCAGCAGAATTGGCTGCAGCATGGAGAGCGCTTATGTTTTTCTGCTTTTGAACGGCGGCAAAGCCTGAAGCCCACGGGATATCAAAGTTGACTACTTTGACCAGCCCTGGGGCATCGAGCGAGGGAACAAAGATAGGCCGTTCAGCCATTTATATTTCCTATTAAGTTGAGCGGTATCAGCATTGGCACCAGTACCTCGCACTTTTCAGCCTGATCAAGGCGAAGCTTTATCGCCGGATCTTTCCATTCTGTGCGGGTATAAAGCACCTGATAATCTATCACAGGTGCCGCCTCGGCTATAGGGATTGATTCAACGCCGGCTTTATTGGATACGTCGTTAGTAAATCGAACGCCGGGAAATTGCAAAACGGAAGCATGAATTCGCAGAAAAATAGTATTTTGAATCCTGCCATCCTGCCGCGCAATGTATTCCATTGGATGGCTTTCGCGAAAGCACAGGTGCACGTAATTTCCCATCCCTTTTAGAGCATCTGCATCGTGACTCCACTCATTCCCGCCAGGCGCAGGAACGATGGCACCGCGCCGCTGTAATTCTGCCAAAGGCAGAAGACCGCCTTGCTCTCGAATAAGGGGAAGATTTCGGCGGTCAGTAAAATGATAGAGCCAAGTTATCTGCTTAAGCTGATCGTTCGCATCCATGACTTGACCTATTTGCTCGCGTTGATTCGCGAGCATAGGTTGCGTGTAAACGGTTGCGCATGCAATTGTTTGCTTAGGGCAGCATCACTGATGCTGGGAGCAGCCCGCGTACACGCTCGATCTCCTTTGTCGCCCACACACTCGCAGCCTCCGGCAATGTCGCCGACATGGCCATCACGGTCGCGCGCTCTAGAGCGACTTTCGCCTGGTCCGGCCGTTCCAGCCGGGCTGCTGCTTCCGCTTCCAGCAGCCGGCACAGAATGCGGCTCTGCGCCTCGGCAACATCGGCCGCCGGTCCATCGCTGATCGCGGCCATTGCGTCTGCGACCAGGTCAAGAACCTCTGCCCAGTCGCGTAGCTGTTTGATTGCCGCGCCGGCTAGCATCGTCTGCATCCGTAGATCGTCTGGAAACCGTGCGGCCGCCGCGCGGTAATGGGCGACAGCCTGGTCGACTTCGGCGGGTACGGCGGCTAGCGCTTGGAACTTTAGAATCGCGAACTCGGCGTCGCTTGCCAGTGATGGCAGGTCCCGTTCACCTATGGCTACCAGCTCGCGGGCCGATCGGATCTGGCCTGCGATCAGCGTATCCATCACGTCGCGTGTCAGACGCAGCTGCGTGATCGCCTCATCACTTGCCGTTGCGCACCAACGTTCGCGGGCGGCGGCAACGTCCCAAGATCCCGCGGCCAGCTCAGGCAGCACGCCAGTAATCTCAGCGGGGTCGCCGATCCAGGCAATGCGCCCTGCCCTGTCGACGAGGTAGGCCGCCGGGACGCCCGGAATTCCGCTGGCTTCCAGCCAATTGCGGGTAACGCTTCCACGCATGAGGCCGACGGCATGGCTTGGACGCTCCTCGAGCGCCAGGACAGCTTGCGGATTGCCCTGCAGAGCCACCTCCGCCGTGCGCTCGACGTCCCGCACCATCACCGCGACGCCGTAGACCGGCATCGCGTAGTCCGCGGCGATCGTGGCGACCTCGCCCACCGCCGGCAGGCAACTGGCACAGCCCGCATTCCACAAAATGACAGCAGTCAGCCGGTCGAACGTCACCTGCCCGATCGGCTGACTGCCATTGAAAACGCGTGCGAACCGCAACGTGGGTGCCCGGTCCCCGGGCAGAAGTCGACTTGCCGTCATGACGGAGTTCGTCTGTTTTTCGTGTTGCGGCATCACGCTACGTCCTACACTGCGCAGGTCCCAAGATTCGGACCGGTGCTCAACTCATGGCAAATGCAACTGGGGCTCTGCCCGTTGCATTGGAAGTCGAAGGAGCAACTGACGGCAATGCACAGCGCCACCTGCTTTTCCGGTCCCATCTGCAACCCTTCCACGCCTTTAGGTGGTTGTTGCCCAGCGACTTTCAATGCGACCGCATCGGCGGCCACGCCGATCCCGCTGCCTCGCATCGGATTCGCCACGATCGCGCGATCGCGCGCCAAGTCCTTCGTGCCGGGCACATGCGCGAGCACGGCGGTGCTGTTGACGCTGTAGATCGGCGGTGCCCCGGCGCTGGGCTGGCTGGTTGAAACCACCCAACGATTGCGGTCCATCTCTACCGACGAGGCAATGTCGCTGTACTTGTCATTCAGCTGGTAGCTCACCCGCACGGCCTGCGTCTGTCCGGATGTGCCGATCGGCCCGGTGGTCTGTTCGTAGGCGAAGACGCCATGCTCCAGGCCTACCCTGACGCCGGGCTCGAGCGTTGCTAGCGTCCCGTCCCCCGCCTTGAACCGATACACCTGGTCATGCCCGTTGAAATCCAGAGTTCGGCGGAGCTCGAACTGTCGTTTCCCCTCCGCGTCGGGCTTGGAATAAGACACGTGCAGGAACGTCGTCCTTCGTTCGCCGGGTTTTAGCTTGGACGCCGCCTCGCATGTCCCGATCTGCGATCGCGCGCCGTCCAGGAACGCAAATTGCACTTTGCCGCCTTCTGCTGCAGGACTGCTCTTGATCATGAAACGGTCGTTGACGTCGACGATCGACCAATGTTTCGCCGCGTCATACGCCGCGTGGACCTCGTTCGTTGCGAACGTGTGCTGCTTGGTTTGCTCTGCTTTCGCCAAATCTGCTGGACCGGCAACTGCAGCTACGCCCGAAAGGCCGCCTAGGGCGATAATGGAGCCGAAAAACAGTGCTGTCTTTATCATGACGCTCTCCTGTTCTGTACTGCTCTGCGGGGCACAGGAGACTGCCCGACATGTGGGGCAGATCCCGCCCGCCCGCCTCAGGTACTCCATTAGTTGTCTATTTGATGTGAAAAGGAAGCTGCTTCAGCAGATTGGCGCGAAGTTCCGTCCAGCCTTTTTACGACAGCGCTTCACGCTGTGCCGAATCTCTCACCTTGTTTCCAGTCTCAGAACAACCGGCTTTCCGACGATTGCTTCGACCTGCATCTGACGACTTTCCACGTCTTTGGCATGAAGATCGCTATCAGCCAGGTACAGCACTTCGACATCCCGGTCGAAAAGCAATCCCCGAGTCGTCAATGTCGGGAAGATCGCGAGGATTCGTTTGCGCAGATCGATCTGGTCGCGGCGTCCAAGAGGAATAAGGTCAAAGTCGCGACCGCTATCGTCTTGATAAAGGGTGACGGGCATCTGCAGCATGGTTTCAACGCGGACCTTGCGTTCCGCAACGTCCGGAGCGTTACAGTCAGCAGGCCCAATACCCAGCAGCGCGACGTTCGTGATGATGGGATTGATCAGTGTTGGAAAGACTGCTCGGATGCGTTTCGCAAGCTCGCGATTGACCCCAGGCATGTTCATGTCGATCGGCTTCGTGATGCAGCCTTCGGCGTGAGCCATGCCGGCACATCCTAGAAAAACGAACATCGCTACAGACCTCATCGACATCCCAATCAAAAATATGCTCCCTGCGGAGGGAGCATAGATTTGTGTCGAAATACGGATGGGTCAGAACGGGACGTTGACCCTGATTCCTAGCGCTTGGAGCTCACTGATATCCGTATAGAAGAACCGCGTGCATTCCTGAGTGGTCGTGCTGAAAGCGCCACCTGAGAGGACACCATATGCGTTTTGGTTCTGGAAAACCGGACCACCACTGTCACCTCCAACGCAACTCAGGCCGCCTGCTGTTGCTGCTACTGAAATGAAATTCGGTTGGCAGACTTGCCCGTTGCATCCTGCTGGCAGATTGGGCTGGTAGGCGAGACTATCGACCACGCCGCATTGCTGGCCAGACTGTTGGCCGTAAAAGCAGAGGTTGTCACCAACAAGAGTGTCTTCTTTCCAGCGCACGCCAGACACACTGCGTTCTGTTGCATCATCAGAGTAAAAGGATGATGTGATTTCGGTTTCATCACTCACGCGGTACCACTGTAAATCTCGAGACCCATCCCAGGATCTACCCGCAAACGACACCGGGATCGTGTCAGCATCAAGAGTGAAATAGCTAGCGTCTGTACCGCCGCAATGCCCGGCAGTGACTAGCCCATAGTCTGAAGTGCCGTTCTGCACGACAACAAATGCGCCTGTGCAGGCACTTTGAACCGTTCCGATATCGAGAGCGCCGCTCCCACTCAGCGCGAGCTGGCGGACGACTTGGTTACTCTCGACACGAATAGGCACGCCAATTTCGGAAGCTAGAGCCGCCGCTCGCTCAGGCGAGCCGTTATCCAAGGTCTCTAGTACAAGCTCCCCCGTGCGCTCATCGATCTGTGATGCCTGCAAAGTCGGGAATGCGGCCTTGATAGCAGCTGCATGCTGTTGTCGAGCTTTGGCCAGCTCAGCCAGGCTATGAGAAGCCCCAGGGATGAAAACTACCTCAATCGTCTCACCGGCATAGGTCAAAAATCGCGCTCGCTCCGCTTGAGGACCTTTTAAGCGGATGACGATCCGTGGTGATGGCGTCCATTCTCGATAGATGCCAGCCAAGCGGCTTTCGTACGACTTTCGTAATTGACGGCCCAGCGGACCAGATGCCTCCTGCAGCGTCAGTCGTCTTGCAGCTTCCGCGGAACTGATCCCTATGCTCTTTGCGAGGTGCTGGGCGTCGACCGACCGCGCCTGATCAGCGGTCAGTGTGGTGACGTGTGGACTGGAAAATGCGGGGGTGGCAAAAGCTATAGAGCCGACAAATACGGTTGAAAGCAGCGCTTTTATCAACATGACGTACCTCCCGAAGAGCCCGACTCCTGTCTGGCGGCGGGGCCATCCGTGGCTGGTTAAGCGTCTGGCAAGAGTTGTGATCGCGACGTGAAAAGGGGGGCTCATCATGGGCGTGCCCCTGCGCTTTGCTCCGGGTCGGGCTGTCGTGCTTCGCATCGAGCCCCGCTGCGCGTGTCTCGCCCCATTCGGGCTTCCATCCACGGCCCTGCGGGCCTCTCACGCCTCCGGCCGCACGCGGCCTGCGCGCTCCGCTTGCCCTGATCGGCGGCCAGCTAGCGCTGGCCAGCGTGCATGACCGCCGCACGCCGGCAGAGCCGGCGCGAGGCGGGGCAGCTCGTCCACCTCTTGCCCACCGTGCGTGCTGCGCCAGGCGGGCGGAACCGCCCGGCGCAGCCGGCCTTGGGCCGCGCCCGTGGACAAGACGAGGACGACCTGCAATCGGCAGGCCCGCCCACCCCTGACCGCACAGCTTCCCCGACGCCTGGGGATAGGTGGAGCTATCCCCGACGGCGACGGGCAGCGCTGCGCGCTGGCTGTGGATCAGGCGTGGACGGCCGCGTGAGCCTTGTGGCGGCCGCCTGGCGGCCTCCACCCTCCGGGTCGCCGTCCGGCGCCCCTGCGCGCCCCTGACGGGGCTTGCCGGCCCTTCCGCGCGATCGTCGGGGCTCGGCGGAGCCGGTCGGCCGCTATCAGCCCTTGAACCTGCACCACGTCGCCGGCTAATGCGAGCAAGGGGCTTTCGCGGCATAAACGGTTCCCCCCGCTGCGCGGGTCCCCCCATTTATTCCACGGTCCCCTTGCTCGCGCCGACGCCGCGGCGCAGGACGGGCCTACCGCGCCCGACCGGCTCCGCCAAGCAGACCCCCGCCGAGAATCTTCCTGCGCTCCAGGGCCAGAGGAAGGAGACGGCCGCTGCGCGCCCGTCGCCTCCAATCGCACCGGCTGCGCCGGCGCAAAAGCCCGCAACCCTCCCTCACCACCTAGCAGGCCCGAAGGGCGAAGCGGTGCGCTGAATCTGTCTTGCGGCGTAAATGAACGAAAACAGAATATCTATTGACAGGTGTTGACAAGCCTACCATTTTGTCCTATTATTGTCCTATCGGAAGGCGATATTAGTCCTATTTTCTTCCGATCCGGCCGGGGTCAGTGGCGGCAACCACCCCCCGGACGGTCCACCAACTCGCAGGAGAAAACAGCATGTCCACCATCGATTTCATGGAAACCCATGTGCCGTTCAACCGGCTCACTCAATCCCCCAAGAACGTGCGCCGCACCGGTCGCGACACCCCCGAATACAAGGCGGGCATTGAAGCGTTGGCGGCCTCGATCCTCACTCAAGGTCTGTTGCAAAACCTCATCGTTCACCCGGTCGCCGAAGGCGTGTTCGGTGTAGCTGCCGGCCAGCGCCGACATGACGCCATCTATTTGCTGGTCAAAACCGGCAAGATCGATCCAGATTGGGCCGTGCGCGTGACTGTCGTAGACGAGGACAACGCGACCGCCATCAGCCTTGCTGAGAACATCCAGCGCGAAAACATGCTGCCTGCTGACGAGTTCGACGCTTTCCAGCTGTTGACCGTCGAGGGCTGGACCATCGACCGCATCGCAGATGCCTTTGGCGTGACGCCGCTGGTCGTAGAGCGGCGCTTGAAGCTCGCAGCCGCCGCGCCGGAACTGATCGAGAAATTCCGCGCTGGCGTCTTGTCCACCGATCAGATGATTGCCCTGTGCGCGACAGACGATCACGCTTTGCAGCTGGCCGTTTGGGATCGGCTCGGCGGTTCCACATGGAACAGCAGCCCTGCCGAGCTTCGCCGCGCGGTGCTTGCTCAGGAGGTCGATGCGTCTACCGACAAGCGCGTCGCTTTCATCGGCGGCGTTACCGCCTTCGAGGCTGCTGGTGGCGTAGTACGCCGCGACCTGTTTACCGATGACGACAATGGTGGGTTTATCACCGACGTGGCGCTGCTGGAAAAGCTGGTCGCCGACAAGCTGGAAGCCGAAGCCGAGACGGTTCGCGCCGAGGGCTGGGGCTGGGTCGAAGTGTGGCCCACATTCGATTACACCGATTTTCAGCGGCTCGGGCGAGCGCCGGAGGTTGTGGGCGAGGTGCCCGCCGAGGACCGCGCCCAGCTGGACGAATTGCAGGCTGAACTCGACAAGGTGAATGCCGAGGTCGAGGCCCTGGAGGCCGGCACCGAGGAATACACCGACGAGGAAAACGAGCGGCTTGGCGCGCTTTACGACCTGCAGCAGGAAATCCCCGACCAGATCGAGGAGATCGCAGCGAAGCACATGGTCGTTCCGGACGATGTGCGCGCCCACGCCGGGGCGCTGGTAATCCGCGACGCGGGGCGGCTGCGCATCGAGCGCGGCATGGTGAAAGCCGCCGACCGCAAGGCCATCGCCGCTGCTATGGGTGAGGGGTCATCGATCCAAGGCGGGCGCGAAAGCGAACCGGCAGGCCGCAAAAGCGATGCTGTGTCCGACGCACTGCGCCGCTCGCTGCTGGGGCATCGCAATGTCGCTGTGCAGATGGTTGTCGCGCAGCGGCCGGACGCCGCCAAACTCCTGTTGGCGTGCTGGGCGGTAAAGCAGATCCGCCGTCAAGACTCGCACGGCTACACCCCGCACACCGTTCCGTCTGACCTCGCAATTTCCGGTGGCTACGGTACCCGCACGCATCACCCGATCGCGGACGAGGCAGGCAAGGCGAAAACGGCCGCGTTTGCTGCGGCATGCAAAGAAGCCATCAAGGGGCTGCCATCCACGGACGGCAAGCTGTGGGATGCGCTGGCAGTGATGGAACCCGCGCAGCTGGATGGCTTGATCGCCTATGGCGTTGCGATGTCCGTCAGCGTTGACAGCAACCATGCGGGGCTCACCGGAAAGCTGCTGGAAACCCTGCAGTTCGACATGGCCGAACATTTCGAGCCGACCGCCGACAACTATCTCGGCAAGGTTTCCAAGGGGCTGATGGTCGAGGCTTTGGCCGAGGCCAAGCAGATCAAAAACGACGCCGACCGGGCCGCGTTGCTCGCGCAGAAGAAAGGCCAGCTCGCCGCCGAAGCTCAAACGCGACTTGCGGGTTCGGGCTGGGTGCCAAAGGGCATTCGCACGCCTAAGCCGAAGGCTGCGCCCGTCGCGAAGAAGCAGGCCAAGCCGAAGGCCAGCGCACCGAAGGCCGCGCCGAAGTCAAGGAGCCGCAAGGCCAAGGCCGAAAGCGCAGCGGCACTCGCTGCGTGATCGCACAGGTGGCCGGGCTCGCCCGGCCACCATCCCTGCCCTTCGCCGGATGATCGCCATGAATCAGACCAATCCTATTCTTGCCGCCCTCGCCCAAGCTCCCGACCCGGCCCTCGCCGCCGAGACGTGCCGGATCTTTATTCGTTCGATGCTCTTCAACGAGGGCGAACATGTCGAGTGGGAATCCCTTGATGCGGTGTTGGCCCTTGCGCTGCGCGCGTTCGGGCTGGGCGAGCTGGAAGACCTTGATCCCGACTTGCTCGGTCCCCTGCCTACCAATGCGCCGCGTTGCGGAGACAGCACCGATGGCCAGTGATCCCCACATCAAGGCCATCGTCAAGCTGATGGAGGCGTGCCGTTACCGGCACGACCTCTACACGGTTTTTTCTGACTGCATGTCTTGCATGGCATTGGCTATTAGCAATGCAGTGGACTTTGCCCAACGCGAGGCCCGCGAAGCCCGTTACCTCGAAATCGTCAGACGCTATGACCGTGACGTGATCGACGCGTTTCCCAAGGTGCTCGCCGAAGTGACGATGGCCTTGGAGGCGGGACCCTGCGACGTGCTCGGCGCGGTCTTCGGCGCGCTGGAATTGCACAACACTGCGCGAGGGCAGTTTTTCACACCGTTTGAGGTGTGCCGGATGATGGCCCGCATGCAGATCGGCGACGGCGCCGAGGCCCGCGCGATCATCGAGCGCCAAGGCTTCGTCACGGCCTGCGAGCCCGCCTGCGGTGCAGGCGCGCTCATCATCGCGCTCGCCGAGGCGATGCAGAACGCCGGCATCAACTACCAACGGCATCTGCACGTCACGGCGGTGGACGTTGACGCGCGTGCCGCGCACATGGCCTACGTGCAGTTTTCCCTGCTGCACATCCCCGCTGTCGTCATCGTCGGCAATGCGCTCACCTTGGAGGAGCGCGAACATTGGTTCACGCCCGCACACGTCATGGGCGGCTGGAATGCGCGGCTTGCCGCGCGGGAACGTCGCGAGGTTGCCGCCTCGCCGGCTATTGCTGTTCCCACCTGCGAGGAAGGCGGCGGCGTTGCCGCGCACGCCGCGCCATCGAGCGGCCGCCGCGAGCAGCGGCCCGCTCACTCGACTGGGCAACTCACGCTGTTTTAGCCCGCTAACGGTCGCACAACTGCTGCATACAGCAGCTGCGCGGCTTTCTTTCCTGCAGCCCGCTTGGCAGATCCAAGCGGGCTTTTTTGCGGTTGCCAACGGCGCTGCGTCAGGCTGCGCGGGCCTTGCCCTGCGCATGCTCCATGCTGGCCAACATGTTCGCGCAGCAGCCCCGCTCGCGTTCCCCGAGGCCGGCCCGCGCGCCCAAGACCTGCCAGCGCGCAGCCGCCGAAATCCACAGTTTCTCCGCGTTAGGAAACGCCGCGCCGATCAAGGTCTCGGCGTGGACAATCAAGCTTTCTTCCAGTGCAGTCACATGCATCGTCAGATCCTGCTGGTGGGTGTCCGGCCAGAGTAGCAAAGCGGCCGGCCAACGCTTGGGCTAGTTGCCCTTGGCATAGCGCGTCACGTCGACTGCAGGTCGGCCGCCACAGCTGGAGCAGCGCAGCCGTTGCGCCAGGTCGTGCAACAACAAGTTCGCCGGTACCTGGTGCGTGTCGGCAAATTCTCCGACCTGGACAACTACTCGCCGGCCACAATTGCAGGCCATTCGCAGATAGCAGTTTCTGCGATACCAGATTGGGTCGACGGGTTTTGGTCGGTTGTAATTGGCGGCCACGTCATCCTATAGCTCAGCAAGAACGAAAAGGGAACGATGCGTAAGGGCTAGAGCGTGATGGCGTGCCCCTACGCTCTGCTCCGGGTCGGGCTGTCGTGCTTCGCATCGAGCCCCGCTGCGCGTGTCTCGCCCCATTCGGGCTTCCATCCACGGCCCTGCGGGCCTCTCACGCCTCCGGCCGCACGCGGCCTGCGCGCTCCGCTTGCCCTGATCGGCGGCCAGCTAGCGCTGGCCAGCGTGCATGACCGCCGCACGCCGGCAGAGCCGGCGCGAGGCGGGGCAGCTCGTCCACCTCTTGCCCACCGTGCGTGCTGCGCCAGGCGGGCGGAACCGCCCGGCGCAGCCGGCCTTGGGCCGCGCCCGTGGACAAGACGAGGACGACCTGCAATCGGCAGGCCCGCCCACCCCTGACCGCACAGCTTCCCCGACGCCTGGGGATAGGTGGAGCTATCCCCGACGGCGACGGGCAGCGCTGCGCGCTGGCTGTGGATCAGGCGTGGACGGCCGCGTGAGCCTTGTGGCGGCCGCCTGGCGGCCTCCACCCTCCGGGTCGCCGTCCGGCGCCCCTGCGCGCCCCTGACGGGGCTTGCCGGCCCTTCCGCGCGATCGTCGGGGCTCGGCGGAGCCGGTCGGCCGCTATCAGCCCTTGAACCTGCACCACGTCGCCGGCTAATGCGAGCAAGGGGCTTTCGCGGCATAAACGGTTCCCCCCGCTGCGCGGGTCCCCCCATTTATTCCACGGTCCCCTTGCTCGCGCCGACGCCGCGGCGCAGGACGGGCCTACCGCGCCCGACCGGCTCCGCCAAGCAGACCCCCGCCGAGAATCTTCCTGCGCTCCAGGGCCAGAGGAAGGAGACGGCCGCTGCGCGCCCGTCGCCTCCAATCGCACCGGCTGCGCCGGCGCAAAAGCCCGCAACCCTCCCTCACCACCTAGCAGGCCCGAAGGGCGAAGCGGTGCGCTGAATCTGTCTTGCGGCGTAAATGAACGAAAACAGAATATCTATTGACAGGTGTTGACAAGCCTACCATTTTGTCCTATTATTGTCCTATCGGAAGGCGATATTAGTCCTATTTTCTTCCGATCCGGCCGGGGTCAGTGGCGGCAACCACCCCCCGGACGGTCCACCAACTCGCAGGAGAAAACAGCATGCTCGCCAGTCGTTTCGGCCGTAAATCCCACGGCATCCGCTCCGCCCAACCGCTGACCAATGACGAAATCGCTCGCTTCGCGCCTTCGATCTTCGCCAACGAGGCACACGAAAGCCGCTCGCAGCGCTACACCTACATTCCAACCATCGACGTGCTCGATGGGCTGCGCAAGGAAGGGTTTTCGCCGTTCATGGTCGTGCAGACCCGCACCCGCAACCCCGACAAGCGGGAGCACACCAAGCACATGATCCGCATGCGTCACGCCAACCAGATCCAGGCCGGCGAGGCGAACGAAATCATCCTGCTCAACAGCCATGACGGCAGCTCTTCCTACCAGATGCTAGCCGGGGTTTTCCGCTTCGTGTGCCAGAACGGCATGGTCGTCGGCGATACGGTCGGCGACATCCGTGTGCCCCACAAGGGCGATGTCGTCAGCCAGGTCATCGAAGGTGCCTACCAGGTGGTGGACAGCTTTGCGGCCGCCGACGAGCAACGCGAGGGTATGCAGAGCCTGACGCTGGCAGAAGGCGAGCAGACCGCATTCGCGCGTGCTGCCCTTGCACTGCGCTACGACGACGACACCGCCCCTGCCCCGATCACCGAACAGCAGCTGCTAACCCCGAAGCGCTGGGAGGATCGCAAGCCGGACCTGTGGACGACGTTCAACCGCGTGCAGGAAAACATGGTGCGCGGCGGCTTGCGCGGTCGCAACGCCAAGGGTCGGCCCACCACCACCCGCCCCGTCAACGGCATCGACCAGAGCATTAAGCTCAACCGTGCGCTGTGGGTGCTAGCCGCAGAAATGCGTCGACTGCACCACTAATCCCCTACCCTGCCCCGGCTACGGCCGGGGCAAGCCTCACGGAGTTTCGGCCATGAACACACGCAATCTTTCTCTGCCTGCTGTCGAAGATTTCAAGGCACGTTTCGCCGGCTACATCGGCGCAGGCCATGCACGTATTTCCCGTCAGTGGAAGTCGGCGGAGGCCATCGAATTGGCAACCCGCCATAGCCAATTCGCCATCGTGGCGTTGCAGGCAAATTGCTTGGATGCGGTAAGCGCGTCGCTCGCGGAAGCTGCAGCAGCCGGCATTCGCGGCGACGAGCGCGATAACCCGTTCAAGGAGTTGCGCCGCGATTTCGAGGGTGAAGCCAAATTGCTGAACCTCCATTTCGACGAATGGTCAGCGGAGGCGGAAACGTTGGCGCAGGCTCATGGCATCACCTATGAGCCGGAGGCTGAAGAAATTCCCGACGACGACGCGACCTGGCGGGAAGCGCTGCAAGATTCAACGACAGGTGCGGGTCGGAAAAGCGGACGGGAAATGGAGGCCATTCCTGACTTCAGGGAAGAGGTGCCGGATTTCGTAGAAGGCTACCTGCAAGGCCTGCAGCAGCTCGAAGATCAGCTGCGGGCAGCCGGGGAGCTGACGGATAACCTCGCCGAGAAAATCACGACGCTGCGACAGGCCGCGACCGACAGCATGACCGCGTTATGAGCAAGATCATCACCGACGTTATCGAAACTCAGTGCCGGCGTTGCGGTACGCCATTGCGAACCCTTCGTCATAGCCCGCTCGGTTTGGACGATCTGAAACAGCGGCTCGGCAGCATCTGCACAGAATGCGTGACCGCAGAGGAACGCGCCGAGATCGCGCAGGCGCAAATCGATGCGTTGCATCTGGCCGCTGCCATCCGCCGTCTGCAGGAGGAATGAAACCATGCCGGACCAAATTGCCCTGTTGGCCCAGCAGTTGAACGAGGCGACGCGCCGGGGCGATTTGGCCGGTGCTTACGCCACGCTCAAAGGGTTGCGCATCAACGACGCCGCACGCGTTGCCCTGGAAGCGGGGTTTGCAGTGACCAGCACCCAACAGCGCAAACCCTTCTTTCGCCAGCTGGAATGCGAAATCGCCGAGGCTGCACGTCGTCGCGTCGATGGGTGGAGTCTGCGGCAGCGATAGAGCCGTCAATAGATCCGCTGTAAATATTGACAAATATTGACGCAAGTGTGAGTTTAGGAGTACCGCAAAACCCGACAGGCGGGGGCATCACGCCCCCGCCCCATTACGCAGGAATATCGCAGCAATGCAGAAAGTGCCCATGACCGCCGCGGAATTTGAAGTCATCCAGCCACGGTTAGGAAGGCTTACTGTCGACACCGTCCAGATCGCCCGACGCGTGCTTGTCGACGGAAAGTCACAGGCAGAAGCGGCCGAGGAAAATGGCCTCAGCCGCCAGCGCGTCAGCCAGATGGTTCAACGGGTCATGGCCGCTGCGAACGAGTTTCCGCCCGACTGGGAACGCGTCGATGAGTGGATGCCACCGGAGTTGGCCAAACAAGTGCGCGCCCTTGCAGCCGAAGCCCGCACGACCACACAGGAGAAAAATCATGCTTGACGCACACGAAATCGAAGATCGCCGCCGCGCTGTGGCCAACGCGATCGCATCCCAGCGGCTCGAAGGTCTTGAGGTCGATGCCCAGACCCGGGCAGAGCTCGACCAGGTGGCACTCGGCGAGCTTGAGCCGGCAGACGTGATCGCGAGCATCCGCCGACGCCTTGTCGCTGGCAACGAATAGAAGATCGACTAGGAGGGCTTATGTCCACCGCTACCGCTCAGCGTTTCGATTGGAAAGAGGCCGCCAAAGTCGGCGGCGTCGTTATCGGGTTTATGGCTGTCACGGGCAGCCTGGCAGCCATCGCCCCATTGTCTACGCACATCGTCAAGACGACGCCGGCCGGCGTCGTACAAACGGTCACCGTAGATCCGGGTTCGGAGGGGAGTTTCAGCGGAATTGGCGCGACCGGGCGTGGGATCGCTCTTGCAACCGGCAGCACCAGCAGTTCGCCCCGATCGGTCATTACCACTGACACGGGACGCTTCGTCGTCAACGGGGTGGCCCCTATGCTGTCGGGCGATCGCGTGGACCTGCGCACGGGCGCGACCGGCAGGCGGTATGTGTGCCCGGCGACCAACTATCACGACTGCTATCGCACGGTCGATTGACGATGGCAGCGAAATACGACACCCCTTCGGATCCCTATGTCGATCCCAACACCGGGATCATGCGCAACTCAGTAGGAGCGCGCACGCAGCCCGAGCTGGACCGCATCGAAGCTGCGTTCGCATCGGTGCGGGCCTACGAACTTGAAAAAGGTCCGGCCATCGGTCGCTACGACCTCGATCACCTGCGCAGCATTCACCGCAGTCTGTTCAGTGACGTGTATCCCTGGGCCGGGGAAATTCGGTCCGTCGTTATTGAGAAGGGCGAAACGCGCTTTGCCATGCCCGAACACATCGAGGGCGCCGGCGCGCAGCTGTTTCGCCAGCTGGCCCGGGAACAGAACTTGCGAGGCCTAGGAGCCGACGACTTCGCCAGCCGGGCAGGGCACTATCTCGGCGAAATCAACGCCCTGCATCCATTCCGCGAAGGCAACGGCCGCGCGCAGCGCGCTTTCATCGGTCAGCTCGCCAGCGACGCCGGCTATTCCATTGCCTGGGATCGTGTCAGCCGGGACGACATGACCCGCGCCTCGATCGAGGCTTATCACAGCACACCTGACCGGCTTTCCCAGCTGATCCGCGACAACCTCACCGATCGCGACCACGCACGCGCGGTGGAACTTGGCCGCTCGCTCGCCGGCGCTGGCGCCAGCGTTGGCTATGCCGAGCTCGGGCAGACCTACACCGGGCGCGTGCTGGGGGCGACCGAGCGCTATGTGGTGCAAGAGCGCGCGGACCTGCCGGGCGAACTGGTCTTGCACAATCGCTACCGTGTTGTGGGCGACCTTGAGGCCCAGCGCGGCCAGGCCGTCGAGATTCGATATCCGCAAGGTGACGTCGCGCTGGTCATGCCTGCCAAGGCGCATGACGGACCAGCCAAGGAAAAAGCCAGCCCGGATAAGGGCAGCGACTTCGGCCGAGACTTCGGTCGGTAGAACAGGGCAGTCGCAGCAACTGCGATCACGCCCCCGTACAGTGACAATCCCAACACAACAAATAGAGGTCAGGACATGACGGAGACAACCACGTATGACGGCACGCGCAGCCTACGTCGCGCTGCGGCAGCTGTGGCGGGTTTGGGGATTGGCGTGCTCGTGTTTGCCGTGCTTTTCGCCGGCCCAGCGTTTCTAGAAAATCAGCTCTTCCTGACGCTCTCACTGCCTGTCGCCGTGCTTATGATTTTCGTCGGCCTCGCGGCATATCGCTTTGCCAAAAGGGCGGAAGTCGCCAAGAAGCCTGCGACAGCTGCCGAGAAGGCGGAAGCGAACGAGGCGCATGTCAAGCTTCAGAACAAGCTGCTATTCGCCCTGCAAGTCGGCAAGGTCATCGCAATTGCGTTCATCCTTGTCGCCGCCTATCTCACGTTTCGTAGCTACTGATTTTCTCGACTAGGTGCCGTCGACGGGGCAGGGGATTGCCCCGATCGGCGGCCAGCTGGCGCTGGCCAGCGTGCATGACCGCCGCACGCCGGCAGAGCCGGCGCGAGGCGGGGCAGCTCGCCCACCTCTTGCCCACCGTGCGTGCTGCGCCAGGCGGGCGGAACCGCCCGGCGCAGCCGGCCTTGGGCCGCGCCCCGTGGACAAGACGGGGACGACCTGCAATCGGCAGGCCCG
Organism: Xanthomonas euroxanthea; assembly: GCF_903989455.1. Classification (NCBI taxonomy): domain Bacteria; kingdom Pseudomonadati; phylum Pseudomonadota; class Gammaproteobacteria; order Lysobacterales; family Lysobacteraceae; genus Xanthomonas; species Xanthomonas euroxanthea. The sequence continues at coordinate 19,882 of NZ_LR861804.1, forward strand.
CCCACCCCTGACCGCACAGCTTCCCCGACGCCTGGGGATAGGTGGAGCTATCCCCGACGGCGACGGGCAGCGCTGCGCGCTGGCTGTGGATCAGGCGTGGACGGCCGCGTGAGCCTCACGGCGGCCGCCTGGCGGCGTCCACCGAAAAGCCGAAACGCGGTTATCAGTGGGTGGCTGACGCGGTGATGCGGTGACACCAAGGATCATCACTGGCTATGGCGCCGACGCACTGCCAGCGCGTGTGGAGCGTTATCCGTAGGGGCGCTGCCCCTACACCCCGTTTGCCTTGTCGAGGGCCGGGGAGGGGAGGGAGCTGAGGCTGAATGCAACACAACAAGTATTGACATCTATTGACATCGCTTCTTATTTGTCCTATTCTTGTCCTATCGGAAGGGTATTTTTATCCAATTTATTTCCGATATCCCGAGCTACGGCGGCAACCGTGTCGGGATCTTCCTCAAATCTTGCAGGAGATGACCATGACGATTGTTTACGGAGGTTGCGTCGAGCCGGGTGGGATGGAGTTGGATGAGGATGGTTACGAAATCGAGTGCCCGAAGTGCCAGCGCACTGCGCACCGGAGTGACTGGGAGGCTGTTGAGGGTGGTGCGGTCAATGTGTACTGGCGTGAGTCTTGCGCTCACTGCGGTTATCGGGACAGCAACGAGGAAGACGACGAGTTCGAGGAAGACGACGACCGCCCGCCCTATCCCTATGAGCTAGAGGGCGGCCCGAGCTACCCGGAGTGGGTTAACGAGCCCGATGAGCCGGATGATGATTTTCCGGGCTTCGGGCAGGAAGTCGGTTCTGAAGAGCCGGCGGTAGGGCCGGAGCCGATGACAGCCATATCCGGTCCGGCCAAGGCGGAATGGATGACGCGTGACGACCTGATCGCTCTGGCCCAAGGCCGGCCACTGAGTTTTTCGTAATGGGGGTGAAAACGATGCCCCCGCAGATTGCTGCTACGCGTGTTGCCGATATCGATCGCACTTCATTTCTAGAAGCACATTTCGGCAAAGATCTTTCAATCAGGCATAGCCGCGAACGGAGGGTTTACAAGTGGCTGGATTTTCTCTCTCCAGCTGTTCGCGGTTGCCAGTGGCACTTCTATTCGTTGTCGAACGGTGGCTTTTACATGGCCCCGTCATGGGGTGTGCCGCTATGCCTCAAAGTTCCTAAGAGCGACGTTTTCGCCGTGTTGTCCGCCGACGCGGCGGGCATCGTCGCGACGATGTTTGCCTTGAACGATTATTCGACGATTCTGGCCAACCAGGCCGACATAAATGGAATGATCGAGCGCTACCATCATCTGGGCGCGTTCGCGACGATGCACAACGAAGCTCACATGCTTTACCAGGTCATCGAACACATCGGGTAAAAATTCTGGCGGAGGGCAGGGGACTGCCTGCCTTCACTGTGTCCTCAAGAGGATCCAACAATGAGCAGATATACCGCGACCATCCGAAGCTTGGCCGATGAACATCGCGCCGACCCGGCGGGCACCATCGGTTATGACCGTATGCTTCGCACCTATTTCGCCCAAGGCTTCCCAGCATCGGCGGGCGAAGATCACGCGTTATGGATCGGCTGCTGTCTCGAAGAGTTCCCGACGTTGGCCAGCCTCTACGAGGGGGCCGTGGCCGAGGGGTACGCGATCGAGGACGTGAGTGTCGAGATGGTCACCGCAATGGCCTCTGAAGCCTCTACCCCAGCTGGGCCGAGCGTAGCCGAACGGTTCGGACTCGTAACGTAAGCCTGCGCAAAAGCGAAAAAGGGGCGGCCAAGCCGCCCCTTTTGCTATCCGCCTGCCATCCGCATGGCCAGGTAGACCGCCGCTCCGCCAACGCCTCCGCCCACCAGGGCGAACACGGTCAGCAGGGCGGTCAATCGTCCACGTGCCAATCGTAGCTCCCGTGCGGCCGAGCTAGCTTCACCAGCGGCGGCTTGTGTGGCTTTGACGGCCTCCTTGGTCTGCTGATCAATGACCCGGGAAAGCCGCACGCACGCTTCGTTGATGTGCACGTTGCCCTCTTTGACGGCCGCCTGCAGCTCTGTCTTTGCCTCTTTGACGGTCTTGGGGATGGCGGCCTGCAGGGCCTCGACCCGATCTAGGATGCCTTGGACATCCCCCAGCAGCTCCGCCATGAGGGCTTCCCGATGTGTAGTCGGTCCGGCCATTGATGCCCCCTTGGCTATTTGGTCAAAACAGCGAACACGCTATCCAGATTTTCCTGAGCTGACGCCGCCAGGCGCTTGGCCGAAATCTTGGCCGCGATTGCCTGCTTGTCTTCCGGCGTCTTGGCCTCGCGCAGGAGGGCCTTGTAGTCCGTTGTGTCAGAGACGAGTTCGCCGATCGTCACGTTCAAGGCGCGCAGACGCTGGAACAGCTCGGAATACTGGATTGCCGCCGCAGGGCGCAGGGTGAAGGACTTCGTGTCCTGATGGAACGCGATCAAGGGATAGAAGGCGTCTTCGACCGTATCGTCCGCCTCTAGCTTGTTGAATACCACGCGGATCTTCTTCGCCGGCACGCCCATCGCGGCCAGGGCCTGGATCGTGGCGATCGTGTCCTTGATCTGCTTTGCTTCCTTGACGGCCGGAATTACAAACAGGTCCATATCTTCATGCGACCCACGGTACTGGCGCATGAGCTTGACGAAATCCTCGACGTTGGACGAGCCAACATCGATGACGGCCGAGTCGATCACCAGCAGCTGCTCCTGCAGGGCACCGAATTGCTTGCCGCGCACGCTATCGCCTTCGCCTTCGTCAGCGTTGATCGACTCCACCGCGATGTATTCCGCGTCCTTGAGACGGGGATACAGCAGGTGCTTTGACACTGTGGACTTGCCGGTGTTGCCGGAAAAATTGATCACTGCAATCTTCATTATTCGCTCCTAGGTAGTGCGTTTCTTGCCGATGATTGGCTTCCGGCGCGTCAGGTATGACTCCCCCACCTGGTCGCGCTTGCGACGGTCGAGCGCGTCGTCAAAGCTCGTTGATGTCGGGGCATCGTCTGCCGCGTCGTCGGCCGTTAAATCCTCCGTGGGCGCATTCGTCCGAGCCAGCGGATTGCCGTCCGCCGTGGTGGCCCTGACCGCCTTTGGAGGGGTCTCCTTGGTTCCGCCCGCCCGTTGCGCGCGATACCTGTAGAGGGTCTTGCGGAAGGTTTCCAACGTGACGTCTAGCCCACCCGCATGCAGCGCCGCGACGATTTCCTCGTGTCGGACGCCCTGGTCTAGCTTCTCCTCGATCTCTGGCATCACACGGCGCAGCTTTGCTGCTTTTGTGCCGCCAGTGAGTTCAGTGATCGACTGTTTCAGCTTATTGACATCCACATCCATCACCCTCCGTTGTTGACCTTGCAAAGTGTCCTAACTTTGTCCTACATCGTTCCCATTGTCAACCACGCTCAGGCTATAACCGTCCGCACTCTGTCCGATTCGTGTCCTTTGGCCTAGCACGCTTTGCGTACTAGGCAGCGTTCGGACGCTTTTTGGGTCCCTGGCGTCCCTTAACGCGTTCAGATATCAGCATTTCCGGTGCCTTCCCCTTAACCGATGGCTATACACCATACGCAACGCTTCGCGCTGCTAAAGCATTGAAAAACCTACGGTTTTTCAAGTCAGCAAGCAAAAAACGTAAGACACTCGTCTTACGAATCTTGAATTTTTCCCTGATTTTGCTAGGTTCCGGTGTAAGACAACCGTAAAACGAAGGCGGGAATTGTGGCGTCCATTACCTTTCGATGCAGCGAACGCGAGAAGATCGAGATAGAGCAGCGAGCTAGCAATGCTGGCGTCAATGTCACCGACTACTCAAAAGCGCGACTTTTGGGCGCTGACGACAGCCGCGAACTCCTGCAGGTAATCGCCGATCGCCTCGAGCATGGCGTAGGTGACGGCACAGGCGCAGGCGGTATGAGCCGGGCAGAGCTCGCCATTCTGGCCGAGCTACTGCTGATGATGCGGCTCACCGTCAAACCCGATACCCAGCGCCAAGCGCAGGCCGAGGTGGAGCGCCTTGGTTTGGAAGTGTGGAGTTCCGATTCAGTCAATCGAGGATAAGAGATGGACGACAAGCAGAAGGCCCAAGCCGTATTTGCAGCCTTGCTTTTCACCCCGGCCGCGGCCTGGTTCATCACCGCCAAAGCTGTCTACGGCTTCACTCCCCAAGACGTGCGGCAACGCCTGTCCTACTTGTTCAAAAACACGTTCGAGTTGTGGCCGTTATGGAGCGCCCTGCTGGTTGGGGTCGTCTTGGGTATCGTGATCGCCGTGCTGATCGTGCGTCTCAACCGAACAGTCTTCGCCGGCGCGCACTTCGACAAGTTCTATCGCGGTACCAAGCTGACCAGCGCAAAACATCTGGCCCGTGAAACCACCGACCGTAAGCTGCCGCAGATCACAATCGCGGCCGTTCCGGTTCCTGTTGATGCCGAGAACACCCATTTCTCGATCGGCGGGGCGACCGGTACCGGCAAGTCGACCATCTTCAAAGAAATGATGTTCGGCCTCCTGCAGCGCGGCGACCGTATGGTCGTCACCGACCCTGACGGAGAGTTCTTATCCGCGTTCTACCGGCCTGGAAAAGACAAGATCCTCAACCCCTACGACAGTCGCACCGAGGGGTGGAACTTCTTCAACGAGATGCAGGACGACTACGACTTCGAGCGCTATGCCAAGTCGATCATCCAGCCGTCCGACAGCAGCGAGTCGGAGGAATGGAACGACTATGGCCGCATGCTGTTTCGCGAGGTCGCCCGCAAGCTGTTCAACACCAGCCGCCAGCCGACCATGCGAGACGTGTTCGGTTGGACCAACCAGCGTCCCGTTGAGGAGCTGGAGGCCTTCGTGAAGGGGACGGCTGCCCAAGCCCTGTTCACCGGCAACACGCGCGCGACCAGCAGCGTTCGGTTCGTCCTGTCCAATAAGCTGTCGCCTCATCTGAAAATGCCCGACGGTCCGTTCTCCCTGCGCGATTGGCTCGCCGACCCCAATGGCGGCAACCTGTTCATCACCTGGGACGAGAACATGCGCGAGGCGCTGCATCCCATGATCTCGTGCTGGGTAGATACGATTTTTACGTCGGTCCTGGGAATGCCGGTAGATCACAGCCGACGCATCTGGACGTTCCTTGACGAGCTGGAATCGCTCGATCGGTTGCCCACGCTCGGTGATGCCTTGACGAAGGGGCGCAAGAAAGGCCTCAGCGTCGTCACGGGCTACCAGTCCTATACGCAGCTGGTCCGGATCTACGGCGACGAGCTGGCCGAGACCTTGCTTAGCAACCACCGCACCACCGTGGCGATGGCTGTCGGACGCATGGGCGAAAAGACCGCAGACCGGCTATCCAAGGCGCTCGGCGAGCACGAAGTCATGCGACGCAAGCAGGGCACCAGCCGGCGCTGGGGACAGATGGGCACGCGCAGCGAGAATGAGGAGGTCAAGACCGAGCGGGTCGTATCGGTCGCCGAGATCATGGCCTTGCCCAACCTCGAGGGCTTTCTTGCCTTTCCAGGCAATCTGCCGGTGGCCAAGTACAAGACGGAGCCGGTCACCTACACACGCGCCGAACCCGTGCCGGGGATCCTGCGCACTGACCGGGTGTTCTCATGATCGATATCACCGTCATCACGCGCCAGTCGGTCGGCAAAGTCGTGTCCTACTATGCCGACGGCGCCGATGACTACTACGCCAAGGACGGCACGGCGATGCAATGGCAGGGCGAGGGAGCGGCCGCCCTCGGGCTGGAGGGTGAAGTCGACCGCAAACGGTTCGGCGAGCTCCTGGATGGCCGCATCGATGAGCACACTCGCACGCGTCGCATTCCCCCGACCGCCGAAGCTGCCCGCAAGGAGCGACTGGCCTACGACCTGACGTTCAGCGCCCCAAAGGGTGTATCCCTGCAGGCTTTGGTCCACGGGGACCGCCGTATCGTCGAGGCACATGAGCGTGCCGTCGCCGCGGCTGTGCGCGAGGCCGAACATTTGGCGATGGCCAGGTCGACGAACAACAAAAAAACCAGCGTCGAACATACAGGAAAACTGGTGGTAGCGAAGTTTCGCCACGAAACCTCCCGTGCGCTCGATCCTGACCTGCACACCCATGCCGTCGTGCTGAATCTGACCCAGCGGGCCGATGGCCAGTGGCGCGCACTCACCAGCGACGGCATCGTCAAATCGCTGCGCCACTTGGGCAACGTCTACAAATCGGAGCTGGCCCGCGAGCTGGAAAAAGCCGGCTTCACGCTTCGCTACGATCGCAACGGCACCTTCGACCTGGCGCACTTCACCGAACACCAGATCCGCGAGTTCAGCGCCCGCAGCCAGCAGATCGAAGCGGCCTTGGCTGCCAAAGGCCTCAACCGCGACACCGCCACACATGCCGAGAAGAACCAGGCCGCGCTGTCCACCCGCCAGCGCAAGGTCGAGGTCGACCGCGAGGCCGTCCGGCAAGAATGGCAGAAGCGCGCCGGCGATCTGGCCATCGACTTTCACAGTCGGCAGTGGGAGGGTGCCGGCCGGGATGGCGTCGACGATCGCGCCAAGCGGCTACCACCGAAGGAAATCGAAAAGCCACTTGAGCACCATGCCGACAAGGCCGTCCAGTTCGCGATCAAATCGCTGACAGAGCGCAACGCCATCGTGAAACAGTCCGAGCTCGTGGAGGTAGCGTTGACACACGGTTTCGGGCGATTGACGACCGATGACGTTCGGGCCGCGCTTGATCGGGCTGCTCGGTCCGGGCATCTCATTCGTGATCTGCCTGTCTATGTCTCCATGAATCCCGCCGACAAGAAGAAAGGCGGCGCAGAAGACCGGCCGGCGCTCTCTCGCCAAGAGTGGGTCGCCACCCTGGAAGCCAATGGCAAGTCGAGAGCCGAGGCAATCCGGCTGGTCGACATGGGGGTGCGTAGCGGGCGTCTTGAGAAACAGGAGCCGCGCTTCACGACCCACATCGCGCAGAAGCGAGAACGGGACATCCTGCAGACGGAACAACGCAATCGTGGCGTGATGCAAAGCCGGATTTCGCCCGAAATCTCGCTTTCTTTCCTGGCCGACAAATCGCTGAACGACGAGCAGCGCCGCGCAGTGCAGCACATTGTGGAAAGCACAAACCGCTTCATAGGCGTCCAGGGATATGCCGGCACTGGCAAGACCCACATGACCAAGGCCGCCAGAGATCTTCTCGAGGCCAACGGTTTTCACGTCATCACTATGGCGCCCTACGGGTCGCAGAAAAAGGCCCTGGAAGAGGCCGGCCTGGAAAGCAGCACGGTGCAAGCATTCCTGCGCGCTAAGGACAAGAAGATCGATGCAAACAGCGTTGTCTTCGTTGACGAAGCGGGCGTTATTCCAGCGCGTCAGATGCTCGAAATCATGCGAACGATCGAAGCGCACGGCGCCCGCGCCGTCTTTCTTGGCGACATTGCCCAAACCAAGGCGATCGAGGCTGGCAAACCATTCGACCAGCTGCAGAAAGCCGGCATGGAGACTGCACGCCTGGTCGAGATTCGCCGGCAACAAGATCCCCAACTTTTGGAAGCCGTCAAATTGGCTGCCGAGGGACAGTCAACAAAATCCGTGGCTAATATCCGCCAAGTCCTGACGGAGAAGGAATCGGATCTGCGCTACAGCAGGATCGTCAAGCACTACGCCGAGCTGCCCAAGCACGAACGCGATCAAACCCTCATCATCACGGGCACTAATGACAGCCGGAAGGCGCTGAATGAAGGTGTTCGGGAAGCTCTAGGCATGAAAGGGCAGGGGGAGGAGTACAAGTTACTCAATCGCCTGGACACGACCCAAGCCGAGCGTCAGCACAGTCGCTACTACGAGAAAGGTAGCGTGATCGTGCCAGAGCGAAGCTACGCCAATGGGCTGCAGCGCGGCGAATACTACACGGTGATCGACACTGGCCCGGGCAATCGCCTGACGGTGCGCGACGAGGCTGGCCAGCAGATCCAGTTCTCACCGATACGTTGCCCCAAGCTCAGTGTTTACAGCGTGGAGAACACGGAATTGGCGGTGGGCGACCAGGTGAAGGTCACCCGCAACAATGCCGACCTCGATCTTGCTAACGGTGATCGTTTCGTCGTTCATCGCGTCGGCAAGCAGGAGATCGAGCTGGAGGGACAGGACGGCCGCCGGATCATATTCGACGCAAGGACGCCGATGTTCGTCGGTCTAGCCTATGCCTCCACCGTCCATAGCTCGCAGGGACTAACCTGCGGCACGGTGTTGATCAATATCGAAACGAAATCACGCACCACCACTAAGGATGTCTACTACGTCGGCGTCTCGCGGGCACGCAACGAGGCGATCATCTACACCGACGACTCCGGCAAGTTGGCCAAGGCCATTAGCCGTGACAGTCTCAAGACGGCCGCGCTCGAAATAAAAAAGCTTGCTGGACACGCAGTCGATCGGACGCTGAAGACGCGTTCTGGTCCAAGCGACCACCAAATAGGCGTCGGCCGTTAGCTGGAGTCGGCGGCCTTCGCCAGTGCCTCGATTCGCACCAGATCGTCCTGCAGTTGGGTCATGACTCCGACTAGGGCGCTATCGGACAGCTCACTGTCTCGCTTGGTTTGGCAGTAAAACGCGATTAGGAGCGTGATGAGAGAGCCGGCGCGGTGGGCGATATCGTGGATGCGATCGATCGCATCCACATTTTCAGAATGGGCATCGACAGACATGGCGTAGTCCTTGCGGGTGCCACCACGTCGTGCGCAGGGTGGCAACTGCGCGCGGGGTGAGACCCGGACACGAAACAGCCGGTCAGACTTACGCCTGCCCGCGCACAGCCGCCATAGGCTGCGTTTCGTGTCGGGGTCTCACGCCCGGCGCCGGATTGTGCCGGCGCGGGCGAATGATAAGCCAATACAGTCTCCGTGGGGCGCTCTGCCGCCCGGAAGCAGGCAGCCCACGGCGGGGGTACCCGGCCGTGGGCTGCAGACAAGCGCTCAGCGCGTTTTAAACGGTGTTTCCCACAAGGGAAGCTCAGCTCATGAGCCAGTCTTCAGCAGAGTCGAAGTGTTCTGCGTCGTCGGGAGCATCTTCGTGCGGCAGCACCGTCACACTATGAAAACCACCAACATCGTAACGGTTCGCCATGCGAGCAGCCGCGACAGCCTCGTCGGCCGACGGAAAAACTGCCCAATGTACGCCGGAGGAGCCCTTGTACCGCATTGCGGCGGGTCCGACATGGCCCGATTGCAGGACGCTATAGGCGGTCGTGCCGTCCACCTCAGATACGGCGATGACCTGGCCATGTTCGCGGGCCAGGTCATCTCTAGGATCAGGAACGTTCGGTGCCATGTTGCATCTCCAATTATTGCTGCTCGAGCTGTGCGCTTTGGATGCTTCGTCAATACGGAGGTTGATAGGGTGCAGCCTGGTCCCATCGCGATTGCCAGTGCTGCAGGAATTCGCCGGCGTAGCCGGGCACGTCCCAGAGCACGATGACATTCTCGCTGTTGGCTTTTTCGGCAGATCGCGTGTAATTGAACGATCCCGTCTGGACGGTCCTGCGATCGGCAACGATCACCTTGTCGTGCATGATCTGGTAGCGACCGTTGAGCCGCACCGAAACGCCGGCGAGCGCCAAGGTGTTAAGCGCCGCAACCTGGCTTCTTTGCCGGCTCTGGTCGGCGTCGACCACTACCCGCACGTCGACGCCGCGCTTCTTGGCGGCAATCAAGGCCTGCGCGATATCGGGTGCTGTGAACGAATAGGCCATGACCCGCAATTCACTGCGCGCGGTCTTGATCACATCTAGGACAAGGCTTTGACCGGTGCCCTCTGGCGAGAATCCGACCTGCGCGGATGCTTCGGCTGCTGCCGCAGGTGCCACTTGCAGGGCCAGCAGGACGACCAGCACGAACCGGCAAACATAAGATTGGCGCTCAGCCGGCCAGTTGTTGTTTCTTGAAATGAGGGTCATAGAGCACTTCGATGATCTGTCGGTTTTCCATGTAGACGATCACGTCTAGCGTCGTGTGAATCGTCTTCATGATGACTTCGTAGTCGAGGAGCCGGCCGACCTCCGATGCCTTGACCAGCGTGGCGATGCGGCTCGGTGTGGTAACGGCGTTGTCGGCATGGGTAGAGAAGATGCCACCTGGATGGCCAGTGTTGGCGCCAGCCAGGTAATCCCATGCCGCGTCGTCGCGCAGCTCGGTCATGAAAATTCTGTCGGGCGACAGCCGCATGCAGGCTTTGAGGCATTCGGACACGGATACGCGGCCCTCTTGGGAGCCATACATCATGTACCCGATTTCATGCTGCCGATCGGATGCGACTTCGTGCACGTCTTCCATCAATAAAACCCGCTCTTCGGCAGGCACCTCCATGAGCAGCGTTCTGGTAAAGGTGGACTTGCCGGAGCCGGTTTTGCCCGAGACGGCAATGTTGCGTTTGCTGCGTACAGCCAAGCGGAAAAAGGATACGAGGTCGCCGGCGGCAAGAAGCTGCAGAAGCTCTTCCTCGAAAGCTTCCAGCCTGGTCACATCCGCTTGGGATCGCAGCTTCCAGCCATTGAACCTCCCTTCCTCCCTGAGATCTTCGAGCGACTTATTCACCGCCAGATGCTTACGGATCGCAATCAGGACGGTTCCCTCCAAGACGGCAGGCGGCCAGCAAATGATGCCGCGCGATCCATCGGGCAGAAGCACATTGTTGATCGGCATGCGACCCAAGCCGTTGTAGTTCAACAGCGTATTGGTCAGTCTTTCCAGATAGCCCGCCGTCACTTCCGGCCTGTCATGGAAGACCCGCCCACGTGCGGTATCGCAGACAACCTGGCCAAACCTGTTGACGCGCACCTCGAAAACCTCCGGGTCATCGAGGTACGTCTTGAGCGGACCCAGCGTCAGCCATACCGATGCATCACGGTCGATCGTGCGCTTCGATCCGGGAACCTCAGCGACCATAGCCAAGCCGCAGATCGTAAACGTCGCTGAAATCCAGGTCTCGTGCCACGTAGATCGATACTGCCTCGCCCTGTTGAGCATAGAGGGTCGGTGGAATGTTGATCGTTGCCTCTAGAGCTTCGCGTGCGAGCTGGTCGGATGTGTTTGACGTGCTGTCGAGGTTGACGTTGGTCGATGCATTGCTGGCGGCATTGACCAGGGCGTCGCCGACATCGGTAAACACGGAAATGAACATCGCGCCGCCAAACCGTTCCCAGAAATGTGTATCGACCTGCCCTGGAATGCCTGTGCTGCCAAGTGCATTCGTACCGGGGCTGTCGAGGGACACCAGCACGTTGTCCGGATTGCGAACACGCGTCCAAAGAACAAAGACGCGCTTCTGGCCAGCCTTGATGCCCGAGGTGATCTGACCGTCGACATGTGCCCCCTTGTCTATCAGACGAACGCTTCCATCGGCCGAGTACACATCGCGCGACACTTGGCACGACACCATGCCAGCCTGCGTGGTATCGAGCTCCGTCTTGGTCCCGCATGCGATCATCTGCCCTGCAGGAACCGTCAGGCTTGGGTTCGACAGTCGGCGAGCGCGGGCGCTGTCGATCCTTGCAGGTGTCAATCGGCTGGCAAGCGCCGTCGAATCTTCGCTGGGTCGCGCGCGATCGCCGGTGCTTGCGCCTTGCTCGGCAGTGGCACTGGGAGCTGCACGGCCCGCTGCACCGCCGGCAAGATCGCCCTTCAAACGACGCAAGGTAGCCTGTTCTTCCGGCGTGAGTTCCTTCTGGGCTTGCCCTCGACGGGCTGGAGCAACAGAGCCTGCCGGCGTTGGCGTAATGGCTGTTCCATCAGGCTGCGGCTGCGTGACTGGCCGGGCCGGCGCATCGGTGATCGTATAGGTTGGCAGCGTGTTCGCTCGCTGGGTTGTCTCCTTGCGATCATCGGCAGGATTAGAGCCGCGTTTGATTTGCGTATAGACGATCCAGCCCACCGCAGCCAAAGCAAGAAAACACATGAAAGCAATGAAGGCGCGAATGCCTGGGATGCTTTTCTTCGGCCCCCGATTGAAACCGCCTCGGCCATCATCAAATCCGCCCTGCAGGGCTTCGTCCACATTGACGTCGCGGCTCATAATGCACCTCCGTCTTTGCTCTCCACCTTTTCAACGCGCTCCACATTGGGTGCGGCCGTTCCGCTCGTATTGGCTCCTTGATTAGGATCGAACCCGCTATTGACCAGGCCGATCACCATCTTCTTGCCGTACCGAATGCGCCACTCACGGGCGACCATTTGCGCTTGGATGATGTTCCGCTCACGCCCGATCGTCCGCACGTTCACTGTGCTTTCCTTCCCATCCGCGCCGATGACAAAGATGGTTGGCAGTTCTGCATTGGCCGGGAATTTGAAGTAGGTAAAACGATAGTCGTCCCACACATTGATGGGCGCAATTGAGCGAGCGGACGGCTCATCGGACATTTGATAACTGAAATTCCGACGACCAGGCGCAAACTCCGGAGCAGCAAGTGCCGATTGCACACGTGCCTGTTGGCGCGCTGTGTTCGCCTTTTGCGCCTCTTCGAAGGGGTAGGTGAAGGTCAGTTCCAACGTCGCTTGCCGCATCGACCACGGCGTACGAATGAAGCGGGTTTCCTGCCGGCCATTTTCGCCGCGCGCTTGATAGTCGCCGATGTATCGCAGCAGGATGTGATAGGTCCGCTTGTCGGTAACGATGGTCAGATTGGTGTCGCCGTGGGCTTCTTTTGGTTTGATGAAGAAGTGGTTTTCCACATGGGCGAAGGACCAGGCGTCACTGTCGCCAAAGACATGCGTGACGTAACGCTCACCCGGCGAGACGGTGATGTGCGTAGCCAGCCCAACCACCGCATCCACGATCACCGTGTCTTGCGGGTTATAGACGACGGACTTGATGCGGTAGTCGTAAGGCGAGCTGCGCGGAGTTTCGACAGCGGCGACAGGGCCGGCAAGGGTGGCGGCCAACAGGGTGATGCACAATGCTTTGCGATCCATCTCACCCTCCCACGTTGTTGGCTGCTTCCGGGTTCACGCGGTAGCTCATGATGCGCAAACCAAGAGGATTGATGTTCCGCTGACTGGATGTCATCAGCGACTTTTCGTACTTGTAGGAAACGACCGCGATCCAATATTCAGGCGCCTCAGCGTTCGGCCGCTGGCGCACTTTTCTAGTCGTTGTGAAGCGAACCGTCGCAATGCCTGTTTCGGCATCTTGGGTGTTCAGAATCACTGAATTGATATGGACACGGACGTTTTCGCTGTCGCCCAGCCGCTTGTCGATGGCATCGGAAGTGCCCCACTTGTAGCGCGCCACGTATTGCTCGGCCACGGCTGGCGACGCCATTAGCCCTACTGCGTCGTAGTCCAGCTGGGCTGAATTAAAGTCGTAGCTTTCGTAGTGTTGGATGAACTGCGACACCCAGTAGGAGTCTGTGACTTCGTCATAGGTCTTGGCATCTTGCGTCAGCGACAGCGACTCAACCGCACCCGTTTTCGCGTCCCGCTGCAGAATGTGCTGGGGGAGCGGTTGGCTGTAGCGATAGACGAGGAACCCACTCAAGCCATACGACGCCAGTGTCAGTACGCATGCACCAGCGGCAATCTGCCAAGCCCTTTTCCGCGACAGAAGAATTTCATCGAGAATATCGACTTCCAAACCACGGCGCTCCTCGCGGTACTGGTCGATCTTGTCACGCGTTACAGCTGTTCCCTTCCTGTCGTGAGAGCCATTGGCTCCCCCCTGGTCAGGCGCTTCTTTTTTACCGCTCAGTCTGCCCATGGTCAGCGCCCCCCTTTGACAGCTTCCGATGAAGACGCGGGGTTTGATAGCTCACTTGGCACCGTCTTATTGACTGGAATGAGCTTCGACATATTTGGCTCCGGCGGTGGTTTCGGAGCTGTGCTGCAGCCCCCGACCAGACCGCTCATCACGACAAGAGTTGCTGCTACCGCTAACCGAGAATGCATCACGAAATTTCTCCTGTACTCACGGGGTGGACCTAAAATATATCATCAAAATCGCAATTTCGATGACATATGGACCCTCTTCCATAGGGGTGGAAACGAAGTCAGCGGCGTGATCCGCGGGCCATGCCCGTCATCGCTCCGCCCATTTGCCCAGCTTCGTTCCCAACTGCATCTGCGGCCGAACCTGCAGCTGCACCGGCAGCCGTTCCCACCGGTCCTCCAGTGGCTGTTCCTATTGTTGCTCCGGCAGCTGTTGCGGCGTTGCTGCCCCCGCCCCCGCCCCCGCCACTGGCAGAGCCGCTGCCCCCGCGCCAACCTTGGATACCCGCGGATATCCCATTACCCCAACGTGCTGCCATATCCGGAACCTGCTTCAGGACGAACCAGGTCACGACGGTGATCAGGCCGCAGGTGACGATAGGAACAAGCAGGGGGGCATCTGGATTGACCGCTGATGCAGCTTCAATCGCTTTTTCATAGAAGGCCATGAACAGACCGAAGACCGCCGATAGCAAGATCGTCACCAAGCCGTAATTGATGATCGTGCCGACCCACTGGGTGAAGAGGCTGCGGGTGCTCTGGAACAGGAGGCAAAAAATAAAGATCGGTCCGAAACAAACCGTGATGCCGAGGAGGAACTTAGCCATGAGGATGAAGCCAGCTCCGAGCCCGCACATCAAGACCGTGCACAAAAGCACTGTTACAGCCAGAGCAAAGCTAGCCAGACCAGGCCCGGTCCAAACGCTCGCATTGTCGAACGCCCGTTGCGATGCGGTCAGTCCCCGATCGAGTGCCCTGTCGATGACACCGGCAATCTCGTTTTGTTGACCTGCTTGCTGACCGTCGACCATGAGAACGCTGGCAAATTCATCGGGAGTACGCATGGCAACGTTGGCCAGGTCGGTCTGATACCAACCGCCGGCGCTGGCAACGCTGATGATGATTGCCCAAGAAACGAACTTCTGAACCAGATGACTAAGCGGTTCACCATTGGGCCGCGCCATGATGAAGACCCCTTCGACCAAAAGGGACATGACGAGGCCCAGGGCAACAATCGGTGTCACGGTCGTAATGATCGTCTGTAGGTTCGACGCAACGAATTCGTTGGTCACCCGGTCCATGTAGTCGAAAATCTGGGTTGTCGCGTCGAATGCCATAGTCAATCACCTGCCCAGCGGGGAAGTAGCGAGCTGCTCGTTATTGCGTTTTGCCTTCGGCCTCGCCGTTGGAGGGGCGCGGCCGCTTTGGGGTGACGTCAATGCTGTAGTCGGGGTTCATTTCGGCAGGCGAACTTCGCTCGCCTGCCGACGTGTTCCTCGCGCGATCGGGCGTCACATCGATAGACCGCTGCGAACCGGTCCCGAAAGTTTCCGCTTGCGCCTTTGCGGCCAAGGCGTTCTGGCAATCGGCCGTAGCTGCCAGGGCCGCATCGTCTTTACATTCCACCACTCGTGCTTCGCGCTCCGCCGTGTGCTCTAGGTACCAAGACTTCGTGCGGTCAGATTGCTGGCAAGCGGCAAGGGGCAGCAGGATCACCAGAAGGAGTGCTCTGTTCATGAGATTAGTTGCTCAGGCGAGGCGCAGTGAAAGACTCGCCTTCCTCGCCGATGGTGTAGCGACGAACAGCCTTTTCTTGCTGCGACTGGAGGATGCGGTCTTGGGATTGCTGGAGCATGCTCATGAGCTGCAGCTTGGCTTGCTCGCCTTGGATCGCGCCGTTTGATGTTTGGATACGGGCTTGCAGGTCGGCAATCTGCTTCATCGATGTGGTGCGATCGATTTGGCGCGTCAACGCCTCAATGTCCTGCAACTCCCGCATCTGGTTGTTATAGGCATTTTCTGCCATCACGCGGTCGTAGGCACCCTTCTCCCGCATCTGCTTGCGGATGAAAGTCAGCGCGTCGCCGCGACCCATGTTCGAGATTTGGCTATCGAACTGGCCAAGCAGCTGCTGAGCCGAACCGGTGATGCTGGATGAGCTGTTCATCGCGTCGGAATAGACCTTGGTCCAGTCTTCTGGCAGGTTCTCACGCAACGTGCTGGCGCTATTGGGCATCAGGGCGCCCATGCCGGAATTGCCGGTCAACGCGGCATATTGCTGTCTGAGTTGTTCGACTTGGGATTTCGCTTCAGCCAGCTGCTGTGTCATGTAGCTGATCTGTTGGATTGTGTTGGCCAGCACGCCCGGGTCTTCTACGATGACTTGAGCGTAGGCTGCGGGAGTGGTCAAAGCGACGGCCAAGGCGCCCGCCAGTAGCTGCATTTTCATGTTGCTTCTCCTGTGCTGCTGTCGTGAATGTCTCCGCTCAGGGCAGAGACGAGAGAGCCTGGAGCCAATCGGGCAACCAGGCTTGAACACATCATTCGCGCTTCGCTGCCAAAGCCTTGGCCCCCAGCACGGCATCCCAGTATTTCGGAAGCCAGATATCCGGATCGTCCGTTCCCTCTTTTTCGATGATGCGGCGCAGCCGTTCTGCGTTATCTGGCGTGCCGGAAAGCACGCTGATTTCGCGATCCATGCCCACCAGCTTCATCTGTGCAAGCGTCGATTGCGATCCCTGCTTGACCAAGAACTGCCGTGAATTTTCCGGGATCGTTACAAGCGCCTGGTACTCCGATGGCGTCAGCTTCAGGCCCTTGATGTAATCGTCTGGGTCAGCATCCGGGTTCTCGAGCAAGATCTTCGTTACAACGGCCTGCATGATCGTCTTGCCAATCCGGCTTTCCAACGCGTCGTTCGGCTCCTGTGTTGAGAAGATGTAGAGGCAGTCTTTCTTGCGGTCCGTTTTGACGCCGCGCTTGACCTCCAGATCCATCGTCGGGTCATCCAGATACTGGGCAAATTCGTCGAAGACCTGGATGCAGCGGCGCGTTCCGTCGATGGACTCCCGCACCCGGTATAGCAAATACAACAGCATCGGCGTGCGCGCCGGCGGCTGCGGCTGATCCTTGCCGACGATGAATTCGGTGATGTCGAACGCGTTGATGTCGTGTGTCGTCACATCCACAAGATCATGATCGTTATCAAACAACCAACCATGCTCGCCATCGCGCGTCCAAGGTTTGAGCAGCGCCGCTAACGTTGGTCGATCCGCTGTACCGGTCTGGTAAGGGTTGGGCAGCTGTTGCACCAATGTGGTCATGTTGCGCAGCTCCATCGGAATCAAGCTGTCCACACCCATGACGGCCTCAACGGCCGCTGAAGCGGCCTCAAGGTCGCCGTGGTCGATTGCACCGCCTAAGGAGGTTTCGGCAAGCACCCGGATCAAGCGCTTGACGAAGGCGATGTTTCGCTTGCTGGGCTGCATCTGCAGCGGCTGAAAGCCAGATGGCTCGCTCTCGCGCAAGGTGGTGTAGCGACCGCCCAAGGATTTCACCATCGGATACATGCCCTGGTCTTTGTCCCAGATGAACATGCGCGGCCTGAATTTTGTGGCCTCCGTCAATAACGCATCCAATACGGTGGTCTTGCCGGAGCCAATGCGGCCAAGAACGAGGGTGCTACCCGGCGGGCGCTTTCCGGTTGAGTCTTCGTCCTCTGGAGTCATATGGAAGTTGAAGAAAAGCGGTGTACCTGCCACCGTCTTGAACAGCATGACGGGATCACCCCACGGGTTGCCCTTCGGCTTGCCGGTCATGAAATTGTGGAAGGATGCAAAGCAAATGAAATTCCAGCTGTTGATCGGTGCTGGTCGCGGGATGAACGCCTGGTTGCCGGGCAGCATCGCGTAGTAAGCCGCTTCCGAAGCCAAGCCCACAGGAGATGTCACCAAGGCGCATTGGTTCATAAGCACGCGCGCCTTGCGGGCACTTTGCTGGACCTCTTTGGCTGAATCCCCGTAGACGTGCACCGTAGCGTGGTGCCATCCCATGATGAAACGACGTGACACCACGTCATCGCGCGCCGCCGTGATGCCCTGAATCTGTGTCTGGCTCGGATCGCGCGTTTCCAGCATCGACTTTTGCTGGTTCGTCAGGAAGGTGCGGGCTGCCTGCATCGACATGCAGCAGAAGCTCTGTGTCATCACGAACTCGAAATCGGCTTCCATAAGCGTGTTGAGCTGCCCGGGTTCTGTGCTCTCGTCGTAGTCCCTCACCTCGATACCGGCTGTATAGAACACCCGGTCACTATTCCGCAGCTGCAGCACGTCACCCCAGAACGAGCTGATCGGACGAGTGTGCATCAGGTATGTGCGGATGCGATCTCTGCAGACCGGGACAGGCTCCCAAGTACCGTTGACCAGAAACCCCAACCACTCCAAGGCGGTCGAAAACGCATATTGGTGCTTCGCTTCGGGCACTTCTGTCTTGATCGGTTCGACCCCGACGTCGGCAAGCAAGTCTCCATCGTCGGTGTCGTCCACGTCGGTTAGATCGGGATCGTCCTGGCCAACAATCGCTCCGTGTTCGTCGCGGTAGTAGATGCCCAGGCGCTCGATGCCATAGGGGCGCATTGAGCCCATGAGCTGGTCGGTAATTTCTTCTAGGGATGCAAGCGCATCAGCCTGTAGTTCGCGCAGGTCGTCCGCGGTCGGACGCTCGAATTTGGCCAGCAGCTTCTGTGTGGTGTCGCCCACCGGGTTGTAAAGTACGGTCAGATATAGGTCGTTGACCATCAGCGGGACATTGGCGAATGACTGGCCGTAGTTCTCATCGAACATGCGTGCAAAGCTGCTGGGGAAATCTGACTTCGGATAGTTGTGGACCCGGCGATGATGCAAGTGAGTCCAGAACTTTACATGCTCATTGCCGATCGACTTGAGCATCTGGTTTAGATCGCGATGCCAGTTCACAAGGTCGGCGTTCGAGGCGCAACTGTGCGTCCTGCCCCGAACCTTGAAGACGCTTAGGTACTCTCCAGCCGCCGTGCTGATCACGTGGTCGGTTACGTGATAGGAGTACGGGATGTACTTCGTTGCTGACGGTTCCTTTCGGAACTGTAGTGACTTGTCGTTTTTGATATCCCTCGCTTCTACAGCCATTTAGCGACCCTCATAGTCAACGGGGGAGTAGCTGGAGCCTCCCCATTTCTTGGTGAATGGCGAATTGATCAGATTGAAACCCTTGGTCTTGATCGCCAATGAGATGACGCGAAATATCCGGTCATCGTGTTTGGCGACGCAGAACTCGACGAACCAAGCAAGACCAAATAGCGCCACGGCCCACATGTGGATCGTCAGGAAGAGGGTCGCGCAGGTCATGAACGTTGCGAGGAATACGGTGCGCGGTACGCCTACAAACGTTGGAAGACGCGTCGCGCCTTTGAACAGGGGAAATCGGCCGCTATGCCCGGTAGCCATCGCAGTGCCTCGCTCTTGAGATTAGGAGCCTAGGCCGAACAAGCCCACCAAGTAGGAAGACGAGCCGATCACGATCAATCCGATAACGACACGAATTGCCCAGTCGGCGCGCAGGATGTGGCCGATCCAGGCGAGAGCGCAGATGATGATGAGGACAGTTGCTGCGATTGGGATCCACGTCATCAGCCATGTCTGAATGGCACCCATCGATGATGAACCGGTATCGACACCTTGTGCTTGTGCCGCCGTCGACAGCATCGTGAGAAAGCTAAAGGCTGCAGCGGGCTTGATGGACTTCGTAAGTATGCTCATGGATCTGTTTTCTCCGAAAATGGGGGGGAACTATCACTCAGGAGGAGATCGCAGCTTTCGACTCCGAACCGCTCTCGCAGCCATTCGGCTAGCAGGGTCAGATTGGCCCACGTCCGGACGTTTTCTGACGCTTGAAGTCGAAGTGAGCATGTGAAAGAGCCGTTTGTTCCGATCACCTCAAACAGCGGAATCCACTGTTTTGATTCCATTCGTTGAATCGACGTCTTGGTCACTGCGTTTTTATTGAATAGATCCTCCAGCTGGCGTTGAAGAATTAGAAACACCCGCATCTTGGGTCTCCTGTGGGTCTTGTTGCGACGGTGGGTGCAAAGCGCCCTGAGCGGAGTCCGCGAATGCGCCACCAGCTTCTTGGGCAAACGCGTCCGGAGTTCCTTCTGTTTTTTTGGCCGGCCGCTCTGCGGTCTCGGCCTCATCTGGAAGCTCAGCTGCAGCTGAGCTATTGGAGCGCTGGCTTGCGGGCTTGCCTTGTAATGCAGGTACCTGCAGTCGGGTTGCTGTCGCCAACAGTCGGCCGACATAGCCGTTTCCGAACCCGCGCGTCTGAGAGCCAGTGTTGTAGCAACTCAGGGCGCGCTGTAGCGCTTGCTGGCCGGCGCCAGCATCCCTAGCCGCAGTTCTGTAGCAATTTGAAAGCACCTGTGCCGACGCCCGCAAATTCGTGCAACCGTCGAGCAATCCTTCGCCAGTGACCCCTAGCGACTTGAAGTTGCTCGAGTTCACTTGGCCCCAGCCGACATCGAAGTTGTAATTTCGCTCCTCCAGCCAACGGACTGTTGCGGCCGCTTCTTCGAAAGAGGCTGGTTGGCGTGGTAGCCGGTAGCCTCGATTGACGCCGATTGCGAACCGATTGTTTGAGGATTCGACAGCCACGAGATATGCCATCGTCAGGGGATGAACGTCAGTTGCACACTGCCTAGCGAGAGCAAGCACGGAACCGGACAATGGTGCCGTGGTTTGCCCTGACGCAGCAGCCGAACCCGCTGACATAGTGAGGATCGCTACGGCGAGAAGGATGAGCCTGCTTTGAATGTTGGTCATACAACAGCACCCCGTTTGTCTTCGGAATTGCAATTTCAATGACTAATGTAGATAGTATAAAGGAAAATTCTCGTGTCAAGTGAAGCGGGAGGGGATGGATACCCCAAAAAAGAGGGCAAGGGGAACCAGCACAAACGTGCTGGTTTGGAGTTCGTGCCCCTGGATGCGGAAAAGGCCCCACGGGGCAAGCCGCGCTATCGTGACCCCAACAATCCCTTCAATACCTGGGTTGGCAGAGGGAAGCGGCCTGACTGGTTGAGGGACTATTTGCAAAGCGGACGCGACCTGTCGGAATTTGAAATTCCTGTTGAGGAGTGACCATGGGAAACATCGTCAAGCTTGATCAGCATCGCCGACGTAGGCCAGCGCCAGGGCCTGGGCCGACAGGCACCGCAACGAGCACGACTGTAACCGGGAAGCGACTGCTGCGCTTCATCGGACGAACAGCATCTGATTTGGTCGCAGGCGCAATGTTAGCAATACTTGCATTGTTGCGGCGACCTGTACGATGGGCCGCCCAGCTGTCGATCGTGGCGTTGATCGGGAGCTGCGTGGTCGCTGCGGTCAGCCCACAGCACGAGGCGAAGATCGTCTTGGCCATCGGGGCGATCGCGCTGGTGCTGTTCTTGATCCATGCAACGATCCAGGGCCTGACCGGCGCCCTAAGTCGGTTTCATCATCACTAAAAGGAGCAAGCCATGAAACGCACCCTGCTGTTTTCTGTCCTTGTGTTCTCTGGTGCATCAAGCATGTCCGTCGCCCAAGCAAAAGACCCGTGTCAGTCTTTGATGTGTATGGCCGGCATGGCCGTCTCGGGTGGAACATCCGGAGGCTGCGACAACGCGGTCAGTGATTTTTTCGGCATCAACGTGTTCAAGCGTGGCAGCTTCCGTAAGAACGCGACCAGCGATGCACGCAAGAGCTTCTTGGAGCAATGTCCAGGTGCCGAGCAAAACCAGTCACAGATCGACACAATCATTTCAGCGTTCGGCGGCACACGTCGATAAGGGAGATTTATGAATGCAGCACGGTTGATGGCTGTTCTTTGTATGGCACAACTTGCGGGCTGCGCTCTTCAGCCAGCCCGGGATCCAGAGGTGACGCAGCTGCGCCTTGATGTAACCCAGCTCACCAGCCAGGTCGCCGACTTGGAACGTAAAGGCAAGCCCGAGACGCCCCCGCCGCCCGCCTGCTATCTCAATGGGCAACCCTACAGCGAAGGCGCTGTCGTGGCAGGACGAATCTGTGGGACCGGCACGATGGTCTACAAAGACGGCCAACGGACGCCCCTCGAATGGTTGCCCCATCGCACGAACTGATGGCGCCTGCCCCGCGCTTTTTGCCCCGCTTCGGCGGGGCCTTTTTTTCCCCGCTCAAACATTGAATGGTCCATTTAGGCTGGCCCATTTTAGGTGGTCCGTTTAAGTCCACAAAAAAATATTGGACCATCCCTAAAATTAATGGTACGTTTAGGTATACCCAAAAAGTCCACAACGGAGGCCGCCATGTCCGACGTGATTCCTACCTTCGCCGGTCTGGCGAGTGGCATTTGATGGCGCGCTCTCCTGCAGAACCCTTCAAGGTTGCTCGGATTTACCAGCGCGTCAGCACTGATGGCCAGGACCTCACTCGACAGGCCGCGATCGTCCAAGAGGCCAAGGCCGCCGGCTTCTACGTCGCCGGCGTCTATCGGGAGAAGGCTTCTGGTGCGCGCGCCGATCGCCCTGAGTTGCTGCGCATGATCGAGGATCTGCAATCGGGCGAAGTGGTCATTGCAGAGAAGATCGATCGGATCAGCCGCTTGCCACTAGTCGAAGCCGAGCGCCTGGTGGCGTCTATCCGCGCGAAGGGTGCGCGCCTCGCCGTTCCGGGCGTCGTCGATTTCTCCGAAGTGGCGGCCGAGGCGAAAGGTGTGGCAAAGGTCGTGCTCGAATCTATGCAGGACATGTTGTTGCGCATCGCCCTGCAGATCGCTCGCGACGACTACGAGGACCGCCGCGAGCGTCAGCGGCAGGGCATTGAACTGGCGAAGGCCAGAGACAAGTACCGTGGCCGCCCGGCCGATGCGGCCGTACATGCTCGCATCGTCGCATTGCGCGGCCGTGGAGAGACCATCGCCAACACTGCACGCCTGGCAGGCGCGAGCGTCACTACCGTCAAGCGTGTGTGGGCCGCTCACTGCGCGCAAGGACACGGGAGTTGACTGCTGCAGCAGGACTTGCCGAGAAGTAAGGCAGGATCGCCAGTTGGGGATGGCGCAGGGTCCGCCGTGAACTCACCGGTAGGCCAGGTTGGACTAGGGCCACGACGATGCCGGCGCCGGTGAGGCGTTATCCGTAGGGGCTCTGCCCCTACACCCCTGATCAGCGATGCGTCGCCAGCGGCGTTGGCCTGGACATCAATGGCTAGTGTCGCTCAGATGGTGTAGGCAGCTCCCTGTCGACGCTCTTACTTAGCGCTCGCATTGGCCCAAATCAGAAGTGTCTCGCAATAACGCTTCCAGTTTGCGGCACCATCCGTTGGCATCGTTCGATCGTCATAGAAGAAGAAAAGCCCGGGATCGTCCGGCTTATCTTCAATGATGCTGCTGGCGCGACGCTTCAACGCGCTGATCGTAGCTGCAGGTATCGACTGTCTCGACGGATGGCTGTCGTAGTCGAACCACTCATCTTTGCCTACTGTGCCAAGCGGCTTGTAGTTACGATTTAGCGCAAGCCATTTTCCATCTTTCGTCTTTTGAAGGCAGTAAGGCAAGTGGCTATGGGCGACGGTTCCAATTGGCATATGAAAGTCCTTGAGGTGGTTGGCCCCTATGGCGGGAGGGCCGCAGGCTGCCCGCTTTCAGTCACAGAACAGCTCCTTGATTGATGCGAGAGAGATGTCGTGCTCGGTATCGCCATCGAGCTGGATGATCACCTTGTCAAGGATAATTCTGGCGCGGCGGCTGAGCTCACTGGCATCCTTGATATCGTTGAGGAAGATCCTGCCGGCAATGGCATGGCTAAGGTTTAGTGGGCCAGTGCCACCGTAGCCCCAGGCGTATCCTCCTTCGTAATCGAATAGATCTCTGCGCGACGGCAGTAGTTCGGCGCCGCTGCTTGCGTCGTGCCGGTAGAGCGCGACGCTGGCTCCCTCAACAATTCGCAGCAAAATTTCGCTCATTGATGCCTCTCTGACATAGGCCTATTGCCCGGACGCTCGCATTGTGAGCCGAGGCGCAGGGACTTGTGCAAGCCGAGCGCGACTTCAGAGCGAGGATTGGCAAGACCGACCAAGCGGTGATTGCGGGATCTTAGATAAACGTTTGCATGCCTCCTAGAAAACGTGCACAGTGCTTCTAGATGATAAACGTGCACGAGGAGCGCATCATGCAGAGCATGACGATCGAGCAGCTGCGCGCTGCCAATGTTGCCGGCGGCGTCGCCGGCGTCACCTTGAAAGGCTCGGGCGGTGCCTTCCTGGTCCAGATTGCCACTCGCAGCGGTGCACAGGCGGTCTTGGCC
This sequence comes from Xanthomonas euroxanthea, assembly GCF_903989455.1. Classification (NCBI taxonomy): domain Bacteria; kingdom Pseudomonadati; phylum Pseudomonadota; class Gammaproteobacteria; order Lysobacterales; family Lysobacteraceae; genus Xanthomonas; species Xanthomonas euroxanthea. The sequence goes on from NZ_LR861804.1 coordinate 43,985, forward strand.
AAGGCCCGCAGCGTGGAGCCGCGCCGTTTCGGCAACCCGGCCTCTGCATTCAACGTGCTGCGCGACATTGGCATCACGAGCGGCACTTTCGATGCAGCCGATTGGAATCCTGATAGCAAGGATGAGAGCGCCGGCAATCGCGGCCGCGCCGAGCACATGCGGAAGGCCCATCAGGCTGCTGCATACACCGACTGGCTCGCGAAGGAGACGCAAGCGGCAATCGACGATAACCGGCCGCGTGTATCGCAGGCGGACGTGCGGGAACGTCTCAATCGCAAGATGGCCACGCTGGGTCAGCCTAGCGTGCAGGCGTCGCCCAAGAAGCGTACCTGACGCATGGGCAAGAAAATTGCCCATGCTGTCGAATGGACGCAGTTCGCGCTTGAGGATTTAGACGCCGTAATCGACTACATCGCCCAGGACAATCCTGGGCGTGCTTACGAATTCGCGGCCGAGATCTACGACAAAACTGTTGTGCTTGAGCAGTACCCGGAGCTCGGTCGGCCTGGTCGACCTGGCATGCCTGCAGGCGTGCGCGAGCTAGTCGTGCATCAGAATTACATCGTTCTTTACCGCGTGCTGGCCAGCGCCGGCGTCGTTGAAATCCTGCGCGTGAAGCATGCCGCGCAGCAGATACCGTGAGGGGAAAGGCACCGACTGCAGCGCCACCTGCGGCCTTGCGAGAAATTGAATAACTTGCACGGACCCGTCGCATGGGGCATGATCCGGCTCAGATTCAGCAATGTAGAGATTCGCCCGTGATCGCTATCGAGCCTAAAGCCCTGCAGGAAGCCGCCGACGCCCACCTAGTGCGCGGCGCGGAAATTCGTGCGGCCGAGGACGGAGAAGGTCTGGTGGTGATCGTCGATCTTGGCGAGGACAGGCGTGTGGTTGGCCTGGCTCGCAACCGGGGCGTCAGGTACTTCCAAAGCTTCGACGGCGCTGCTGCGTTGTTGCTGGAGCGTGGTATCTCGAAATTCGCTGCGAATACAGTGGGCTGGACACCGCGCACTCAACCGAAGTGGATGAAGCACAGAGGACATAACTGTGAAGGTTTAATCGCAGCTGCCTCGATCTGATTGGCGTTGGATCGAGAACGCTAAAAAAGCGAAAGCCCCGTTGGCGCGGGGCTTTGGCCAAATCATTTCGGAAGGAAGAACCCTAACCGATACGAGCGTTTGGTACCTCGTATTGTAAGGCTCCCCTCTCCGGAAAGCAAGGGCGTGTGCGCGAAATTCGTGCACCGATCGGAGAGGT